>DASZZH010000027.1 GCA_035543335.1 Burkholderiales bacterium | reverse complement strand
CCGCCTGGACCTGCCGCATGCGCTCCATCGCCTGACTGCGTTGGCGGCGGATTACCTCTAGTTGCTTCTCATATCCAGTGCGCACGTCAGCCTGGGCCGCCTTGGCCTTCGCCTCCCACTTTGCGACCTCCGTGTTCCACTCGTCGAGTTGCGCCTTGAGCTTCTCAACGTACTCGTCTCTTTTGCTCATGTGATCCTCCATCGTTGTCGCTCGGCTTCAAGAACAGCTAGCTAGAAATAGACACCAGAAATAGTGTAATTAATTGCCCCATTTAATGGGCTATGTTTCCATCCTATAACAGAATCAACGCGGTATAAAGACGCAAAAAAAATTGTTCCCACGTCGTGTTCCGCGCTGCGCGCAAGCGCGGGTTTTTACTGCAACCCCTGGATTCGCGACAGGTTGCAGATTAGCATTGGGTTAAAGTTGAAAACCGGGCCATGTCGAATTCAAAACGCATCCGCATCATCTGGCCCGTGGGCGAAGTCACCGCTGCGCTCAAAGACACGCCCACCGCGCGCGTACTGCTCGCCGCCCTGCCTTGCGAATCACGGGCCCACACCTGGGGCGATGAGGTGTATTTCTTCGTACCCATGGAAGCCGCGCTGGAGAAAGACGCAAAAGAGGTCGTGGATCCCGGAACGGTTTGCTTCTGGGTGGAAGGAAGCTCGCTCGCGCTCCCCTTCGGTCCGACGCCGATATCAAAAGGCAACGAGTGCCGACTGGTCGCGCGGGTGAACATTCTTGGGAAAATCGAAGGCGAGCCGACGGTTCTCAAGACCGTCAAGGACGGCGACAAGGTGCGCGTAGAACAAGCATAAGGTTGCACCAGCGGCAAAACTTCGGCGTTTTGCGTGCTAGACTAAACGCCTCGAAGCACATTTTCTTCGCGCTAGCCGAGTAAGCCCTATGTCCAACCGTCTCGCCAACGAAACCAGTCCTTATCTTCGCCAGCACGCCGACAATCCGGTGAACTGGTATCCGTGGGGCGAGGATGCGTTGAAACTTTCACGCGAGCAAGACAAGCCGATTCTACTTTCCATCGGTTATTCCGCCTGCCACTGGTGCCATGTGATGGCGCACGAGTCCTTCGAGGATCCCGAGATGGCGAAATTGATGAACGAGCACTTCATCAACATCAAAGTGGACCGCGAGGAGCGCCCGGATCTGGATCAGATTTACCAAGCCGCGCATTACATGCTCACCCAACGCGGCGGCGGCTGGCCGCTCACCCTGTTTCTCACTCCCGAGCAGAAGCCGTTTTTCGGAGGCACCTATTTTCCGAAACAGTCGCGCTACAACCTGCCCGGCTTTGGTGATCTGCTGAAGCGCATTGCGGGTTTCTACCATGAGCACCGGGATGAAATTGAAAAGCAGAACGAGTCGCTGCTTGCCGCCCTTGAGCGCATGCAACCGGAAAAAGCACAGCTGCCGCAGGATCTCGATACGGAGCCAGCGCAGCGGCTAATGGCGCAATTGCAAAACAGCTTCGATCGGACACACGGTGGTTTCGGCGACGCGCCGAAATTTCCCCATCCAGCGGAAATTGAATTCTGCCTGCGGCGTTTCGCCACGAGCGGCGACGGCGCTGCATTGCACCTCGCCTGCTTTACACTGGAGAAAATGGCCAAGGGCGGGATTTATGACCAGTTGGGCAGCGGCTTCTGCCGCTACAGCGTGGATCAATACTGGACGATTCCGCATTTCGAGAAAATGCTTTACGACAACGGCCCGCTGCTGCGGCTTTACTGCGACGCCTGGCTGGCGAGCGGCAACCCGCTGTTCAAGACGGTTGCGGAGGAAACCGCACGGTGGGTGCTGCGTGAAATGCAATCGCCCGAAGGCGGCTATTACTCCACCCTGGATGCGGACTCCGAGCACGAAGAAGGCAAGTTCTACGTTTGGACGCGGGAAGAGATCGCATCTTTGCTTAATGCCGAAGAATACGCCGTTGCTGCTCCGCATTACGGGTTGGACCGCGCACCCAATTTCGAAGGCGGGTTCTGGCACCTCAACGTCTATAAGAGCCTGGATGAAGTTGCCAAGACGCTCTCCATTTCAATCGATGAAGCCCAACATCGGCTTGACAGCGCCAAGCAAAAGCTTTTTGCGGCGCGCGAACAGCGCGTGCATCCCGGGCGCGATGAAAAAATTCTCACCAGCTGGAACGGGCTGATGATTAAAGGCATGGCTCACGCCGCACGGGTTTTTGGGCATGAGCATTGGCTCGCTTCGGCGCAGCGCGCCTGCGATTTTATTCGCAACACCTTATGGCGCGACAGGCGGCTCCTCGCCACATACAAGGGCGCGCCGGGCGCCGACGCAACAACGCAACATTCAGGCATATCCGCCAAAGGAAGCACTGGAAGAGCGCATCTCAACGCCTACCTCGACGATTACGCCTTCATGCTCGATGCGCTGCTGGAACTGCTGCAGACGCAATTCCGCAAAGCCGACTTCGATTTCGCGAAAGACTTGGCTTCAGTCATGCTTGAGCAATTCGAGGACCGCGAGCTGGGCGGTTTTTTCTTCACCAGCCACGACCATGAAAAACTGATTCATCGGCCGAAAGCGGGGCACGACAATGCGACGCCTTCGGGCAACGGCATCGCGATTTTCGCGCTGCAACGCCTCGGCCATTTGCTGGGTGAGCCGCGCTATCTTGAAACCGCGGAGCACGCATTAAAACTTTTTTATGCGGAGGTAAGCAGCCGTCCAAACGGTTACACCACCATCGCCATCGCGCTGGAAGAATTTCTCGTGCCGCCGCAGACCGTGATTCTGCGCGGCGAAGCGGAAGCGGTGGGCGAATGGCAGCAGGAACTCGCCCGGGAATACCTGCCGCACGCGCTGGTTCTCGCCTTGCCCAAGGGCCTTGCGGGCCTGCCGCAAACCTTGGACCGTGAAGCAAAGGGGAACGTCAACGCCTGGGTGTGCCAGGGCGTCAAATGCCTGCCGACTATCAATAAGCTGCAAGAACTCAAGCAGGTATGCAAAACCGGTCAAGCTGGTTAAAATTGCGGACATTTTCAACCAAGGAGCAAACATGAGGACGCTATTGATAGGATTGCTTTCCGGCATCACCCTGGCTGTGGCGAGCACCAGTGTTTTTGCCGACGCCAAGGCGGGAGAATCGCTGGCAAAGAAAGACGGCTGCTTCGCCTGTCACGCGGTGGACAATAAGCTGGTGGGACCCGCTTATAAAGAGGTCGCCGCCAAATACAAGGGCGACAAAAGTGCGGAAGCCAAGTTAATTGAAAAAGTCAAAAAAGGCGGCTCCGGCGCGTGGGGACAGATTCCGATGCCTCCCAATTCCCCCCAAGTGAAAGACGAGGACATCAAAACCATCGTGCAGTGGATTCTGTCTCTATAAGCTTCCCTTGCGGGTTACCGGAAAAGCCGGCGCAAAGCCGGTTTTTTTGTTTCCATCACGAGCCATCGCCGCAAATTGACAAGGTTTAGGTGACTGCGGATAATCGTTTGCATTTCACGAAGCTAAGGAACCTCTGATTAAGTCCCACGCGGTTGCGATAAAATGCGGTGTCTGCGTCGTGCTCGCCGGAGCGTGGAGCCTCGGGTACGTGCGACCGCGAAGGCGAGCGCTGGCCCGCTCCGCTGCACAGCTTCGCAGGTGCGACGCTGCGCGGGCCCTCCTCGGCTTCGTAGTCCCGGCTACGACCTTCGTCGCGCGCCTCGCATCCATCCGCATTTTGTCAGCAACGCAATCCGCGGAGGACTTAATCAGAGGTTCCATATGTCAGAAGTAAACATGAAATTCAGCCATGGTTTCGCATTTGCCATTCTGGCAGTAACTCTCGGTTTCTTGGGTTGTGGCAAGGAGCAAACATCTTCACCGGAGCTCGTCGTCAAAATCGGCTCGGTTGCCCCCCTGACCGGTCCACAGGCACACCTCGGCAAAGACAACGACAACGGCGCGCGCCTAGCGATTGAGGAAGCAAACGCGCAAGGCCCGGTGATTGGCGGCAAGAAAGTGCGCTTCGAGCTCATCAGCGAAGACGACCAGGCCGATCCGAAAACCGCCACCATCGTTGCGCAGAAATTGGTGGATCAAAAGGTCAACGCGGTTATCGGCCACCTTAACTCCGGCGCCACTATTCCCGCTTCCAAGATTTACCACGACGCCGGCTTAGTACAGATTTCTCCTTCCGCCACTGCGATTCCCTACACTCAGCAAGGCTTCAAAAATGCCTTCCGGGTCATGACCAACGATGAACAGCAAGGTAAAGTGCTCGGTAAATTCGCGGTGAGCCAAATGGCCGCGAAAAAAATCGCCATCATTGACGACCGCACCGCTTACGGTCAGGGCCTGGCCGACCAGTTCGAGAAAGCAGCAAAGGCCGGCGGCGCGGAAGTTCTGGCGCGCGAATACACCACCGACAGGGCGACCGATTTCCTCGCCATCCTCACTTCCATCAAGGGCAGGCAACCCGATCTGGTTTTCTACGGCGGCATGGACGCTCAGGCGGCACCGATGGTGAAGCAGATGAGATCGCTGGGACTGAATGCCAAATTCCTCGGCGGCGACGGCGCGCAAAGCAGGGAATTCATCAAAATCGCCGGCGCGGACGCTGAAGGCGTCACCGCTTCCTCGCCCGGCCTGCCGCTGGGAAAAATGCCCGGCGGGAGTAAGTTCCTGAAAGCATTCGAATCGAAATACGGCAAAATCCAGATTTACGCGCCCTACGCGTATGACGCCACCATGACACTGATCGAAGCGATGAAAAAAGCCGATTCGGTCGAACCGGCCAAATATCTTCCGGTGCTTGCGCAAATTCACCGCAATGGCGTGACCGGGCCCATAGCCTTCGATGCCAAAGGCGACGTCAAAGGCGGTGCGGTGACCTTATACCAAGTCAAAGGCGGAAACTGGGTGCCGCTGCAAACGCTGGGACAGGAAACCGCCAAGGCAGCGGACGCGCCGCCGGCCGCAGACGGCAAGTCCCCGTTTTCCGCGGGGTACTAGCCCGCTACGGATTTTTCAGACACGGCACGGCACCTTCGGGTGCCGTGTTGCTATTGGGTGGAGCCGCTTCTCATGGACATTTTTCTCCAGCAAATCATCAACGGCATCGTACTGGGCAGTGTGTATGCCTTGGTGGCGCTGGGCTATACCATGGTTTACGGTATCCTTGGCCTCATCAACTTTGCACACGGCGAAGTGGTGATGATAGGCGCGATGGTGGCACTCGCCGTGATTAACGCTTTAAGCGGCAGCGCACTTCCCGGCCCGGTTATCGTATTGCTGGGGTTATTGGTCGCCATGCCGACCTGCATGGCATTGGGCTACGGCATCGAGCGCTTCGCTTACCGGCCGCTGCGCCACGCGCCGCGGCTTGCGCCTTTGATCACCGCCATCGGCGTTTCCATCGTGCTACAAAACAGCGCGATGATTATCTGGGGCCGGCAGTACATCACCTTTCCTCCGCTGCTTCCCTCCAAACCTCATTTCATCGCCGGCGCCGTCATTTCCGATCTGCAGATTTTCATCGTGCTGCTCGCCGCTTTAATCATGGTCGGGCTGCTGTTTCTGGTGCACCGCACGCGCCTGGGGCGGGCGATGCGCGCCACCGCGCAAAACGCCGAAGTCGCAGGATTGATGGGCGTCAATATCAACACCATCATCTCGATTACTTTTGTAGTGGGCTCGGCGCTGGCTGCGGTGGCGGGCGTGATGGTGAGCGGCTATTACGGCCTTGCGCACTATTACATGGGTTCTCTGCTCGGGCTTAAGGCGTTTACCGCGGCGGTGCTGGGCGGCATCGGCAATTTTGGCGGAGCCATGCTGGGCGGGCTATTGCTCGGCATCATCGAAAGCCTGGGCGCAGGTTACATCGGGCCTCTCACCGGTGGATTTCTAGGCAGCAACTACCAGGACGTGTTTGCGTTCTTCGTGCTGATTCTGGTTCTGGTGTTCCGGCCTTCGGGCTTGATGGGCGAGCGCGTGGCGGAGCGCGCATAAATGAGCCGCTGGGAAAAACTCAAACGCAACCCGCGCGCCGCTTGGGCGGCGTTCATCCTGCTCGCCGTCTTGCTCGCGGTGCTGCCGTTTCTCGCCGATGCGGCTCTCGGCCGCACCTGGGTGCGCATTCTCGATTTCGCGCTGCTCTACATCATGCTCGCATTGGGGTTGAACATCGTCGTCGGCTATGCCGGGCTGCTCGACTTGGGCTATGTGGCGTTTTTCGCGGTAGGCGCTTATGTCTATGCGCTCCTTGCCTCGCCGCACTTTGGCATTCATCTGCCGTTCTGGGCGTTATTGCCTTTGGGTGCCGGTGTGACCTGTATTTTCGGCGTGCTGATCGGAGCGCCCACACTTCGGTTGCGCGGCGATTACCTCGCCATCGTGACTTTGGGCTTCGGCGAAATCATCCGCATCTTTCTCAATAACCTCAACGCGCCAGTCAACATCACCAACGGCCCGCAGGGCGTAAATCGGATTGATCCGGTAAACCTGGGCAATTTTTCTCTCAGTCAGACGCATCAACTGGCGGGAATCAATTTCTCCTCGGTGCACAACTACTATTATTTGTTTCTCGCGCTCACCGTGCTGGTCATTTTCATTTCCATGCGCTTGCAGGATTCGCGCATCGGCCGCGCCTGGATTGCCATCCGCGAAGACGAAGTGGCGGCGAAAGCGATGGGCATCAACACGCGCAACGTGAAGCTCCTCGCCTTCGCCATGGGCGCGAGCTTCGGCGGTGTTTCCGGCGGTTTGTTCGCCGGCTTTCAGGGCTTCATCAGTCCGGAGAGCTTCACTCTCATCGAATCCATCACGATTCTGTGCATGGTGGTGCTGGGTGGCATGGGCCATATTCCCGGCGTGATTCTCGGCGTGCTGCTGCTGGTGATTCTGCCCGAAGCCTTGCGCTACATCGGGCCCCTCGAGCAGGCGCTGTTCGGCCGCATCATCGTCGATCCAGCGGATTTGCGCATGCTGGTGTTCGGACTGGCGTTGATTCTCGTCATGCTGTTCCGCCCGGCGGGCCTGTGGCCTTCCACCACCCGCAAGCGCGAGTTTGCCGCCGAAAACAAGATGGCGAAAAGCGAGACGCGCGCATGAACCTGCTGGAAGCGCGCGGAGTCAGCAAACGCTTCGGCGGCCTGCTCGCGCTCAATGAGGTGAGTCTGTCCATTGAAAAAAGGGAAATTTACGGACTGATCGGCCCCAACGGGGCGGGCAAAACCACTTTTTTCAACGTGCTCACCGGTCTTTATGCGCCGGACAACGGCGAATTCTTCTTCAATGGCGCGAAACTCACCGCCACCAAACCGCACGCGGTCGCAGAGCAAGGTATTGCGCGCACTTTCCAGAACATCCGCCTCTTCGCCAACATGACGGCGCTGGAAAACGTCATGGTCGGCCGCCATGTGCGCACCCGCGCCGGAGTGATTGGAGCGGTGCTGCGCGATGCCCGAACGCGCGCGGAAGAGGAAGCGATCCGCTCGCGCGCTTCAACGCTTCTGGAATACGCGGGCATCGCGCAACGCGCCAACGATCTCGCCAGGCATCTGAGCTACGGCGATCAGCGCCGGCTGGAAATCGCGCGGGCGCTTGCCACCGAGCCGAAATTGCTTGCGCTCGACGAGCCTGCCGCCGGGATGAACGCAACCGAAACTGTCGGCCTGAAAAGGTTGCTGGAAACCATACGCGGCGACGGCACGGCGATTCTTCTGATTGAGCACGACGTGAAGCTGGTGATGGGCCTGTGCGACCGCGTGGCGGTGCTGGATTACGGCAAAAAAATCGCCGAAGGCGCACCGCAGCGGGTGCAGCGCGACCCGGCGGTGATCGAAGCCTACCTGGGTGGGGCACTTGTATGAACCTCCTTGAAGTGCGCGGCCTCAAGGTCTCCTACGGCGGCATCAATGCAGTCAAGGGCATTGACATCAACATCGGTGAAGGCGAGCTCGTCGCGCTGATTGGCTGTAACGGCGCGGGCAAGTCCACCACGCTCAAGGCGATTTGCGGGCTGCTGCTTCATGTGGAAGGCGAAGTACGTTATCAGGGCCGCCCCATTACTCGTTCGCCCTCTTATCAACTGGTGCGCCGAGGCATGGCGCTGGTGCCGGAAGGCCGCGGCATTTTCGGCAGGCTCACGGTGCAAGAAAACCTGGAAATGGGCGCATATTGCCGCCCCTCCGATTCAAAAAGCGGCCTCGAGCGCGTGTACGGACTGTTCGCTCGTCTCAAAGAGCGGCGCAGCCAAACCGCGGGCACGCTTTCCGGCGGCGAACAGCAAATGCTGGCGATTGGCCGCGCGCTGATGAGCCGCCCGAAATTGCTGCTGCTCGACGAGCCGAGCATGGGTTTGGCGCCGCTGATGGTGAGCAAAATTTTCGAGACGATTCTTAGCATCGCCAAGGAAGGCGTGACACTGCTGCTGGTCGAACAGAACGCCAAGATGGCGCTTGAAGCAAGCCACAGGGCTTACGTCATGGATGGCGGGCTGATTACGCTTTCCGGCACGGCGCGCGAACTACTGAACAATCCGCAGGTACGCGAAGCTTATCTTGGAGAATAAAATGATGGATATCAAATCGCTGATTCGCACCATTCCTGATTTTCCCAAGCCGGGAATTTTGTTTCGCGACATCACCACGCTGCTCAAGCACACCGAAGGCTTCCGCAACACCATAGATCAATTGGCCGGCAAATACCGCAGCACGAGAATAGACAAAGTCGCGGGCATCGAATCGCGCGGCTTCATCATCGGCGCGGCGCTAGCCTATCAACTTAAAGTCGGCTTCGTGCCGATCCGCAAGAAAGGAAAACTTCCGGGTGAAAACTTCGGGCACGACTACGAACTGGAATACGGCACCGACCGGCTGGAAATCCATACCGACGCAATTCAAAAAGGCGAGAAGGTGCTACTGGTGGACGACCTGATTGCCACCGGCGGCACGGCGGAAGCGGCTGCCAACCTGATCGGGAAAACCGGCGGGCGGATTGTCGGCTGCGGCTTCGTAATTGATTTACCCGACCTCGGCGGGCGCAAGCGCTTGGAGAAACTAGGCTACAGCGTGGTTACATTGTGTGAGTTTGAAGGGCATTAGAAATACGTCAAGCGTTGTCCTCAGGCCGCCCATACTTGCTGGCAGCGAACGTCAATATTAATACTGCGAAGCTGAGTATCACTATGGCCCCTGTTATGCTCAGCAGCAGATAGAGATGAAAATTATCCGATACCTTCTGTACGTCAATGACCAAATGCCGCGAAAGAGCCGTAATTGCGATATAGATCAGGAACTGCACAGGCAGACGATGCGTCTTGAAATAGATGCCCACAATCGCACCGAACTCAAGATAGATAAACAGCAACAAAATGTCCTCCAAAGCCGCATGCCCGCTGTGCATAATGCGCAGGTATTCATACACGGCCGACCAAACAATAGTGGCACCGATAACAAACAGCGCAAGGTAATGAAATATATCCACCAGGCCGCTGCCGATTTTTTGAATTTGCTCTGTCTTATTGCTCATCGTTATAAATCCAATAGAAAATAATTTAATTAATCCAGTTCTGTACAATCAAAAACTCCTTGTACAGCTTTTCTTCCGCGCTGTCCGGCTTGGGTTTCCAATCGTAGCGCCATTTTACATCAGGCGGCAATGACATCAGGATGGATTCGGTGCGCCCGCCGGATTGCAGGCCGAACAGTGTGCCGCGGTCATAGACTAAGTTGAATTCCACGTAACGGCCGCGGCGGTAGGCCTGGAAGCCGCGCTCGCGCTCGCCGTAGGGGAGGTGCATGCGGCGTTCCAGAATCGGCGGGTAGGCTTTGAGAAAACTTTCACCCACGCTTTGCATGAGCTGAAAACTTTTCTCGAAACCCAGCTCGTTGAAGTCGTCGAAGAAAATCCCGCCAATTCCGCGCGGCTCGTTGCGATGCCTGATGAAAAAATACTGGTCGCACCATTTCTTGAAGCGCGGGTAGTATTCTGACCCGAATGGCGCAAGCGCATCCTTGCAGGTCTGATGGAAATGCACGCAATCCTCTTTAAAACCGTAATAGGGAGTCAAGTCCATTCCTCCACCAAACCACCATACATCGGGCGCAATCTCCGGTCGCATGGCTTTGTCAGTTTCGTCGACCGCTCCTCGCCGTACTTCTGCTCTGTACTGTCTCGTCGCGCCCTCCTCGCTTTCGCGCCCCGCGACCGCATCTTGGCCCGCTGTAGGATGCTTGACGAATGCCCGGATAAATCGAATGTTGAGATGTACTGTGGGAGCATAAGGATTGCGCGGATGCATGACTACGGACACGCCCATTGCTTCAAAGGAACGGCCCACCAGCTCGGGGCGCGAAGCGGTGGCAGAAGGCGGAAGCTTTTCGCCAAACACATGCGAAAAATTCACCACGCCACGCTCGAATACCTGGCCTTCCTCGATGACACAGCTTAGTCCGCCGCCGCCTTCGGGACGCTCCCAAGAATCGGCGCCGAATACCTTGCCGTCAAACTGCGCCAAGCGCACGACGATGCGTGACTGCAAATCGGTAAGGTAATTTTTGACGGCATCGGAGTTCATGGATTGAATTTAACCATAGAGGCACAAAGGCAAAAAGGAAAATCTTTTCACAGGATTAACAGGACTTAATCTTGTTAATCCTGCGAAATCATGTGAATCCTGTCTATTCGACTTTAGTATTTCTCCGTGCCTCTGTGGTGGTGAATCAGTGTTTTTTTAATCCGGTGGCGCGATGGCCGATGTCGCGGCGCATTTGCATGCCATCGAAATGGATGCCTTCGGCGACCTCGTAAGCGCGGCGCTGCGCCATTTTAACATTGTCGCCCAAAGCGGTAACACACAGTACCCGGCCGCCGCTGGTAACGACATTCTTTCCGTTAAGTTGAGTGCCGGCGTGGAATATCTTGAAATCCTCGCCCGATTTGGGCAGGCCGCTAATCACGTCGCCTTTCTTCGGCGTATTCGGATAATTCGCCGCGGCGAGCACCACGCCCAGCGCTACCCGGCGGTCCCAGTCGGTTTTCACCTGATCGAGCGTGCCGTTTATTGCGTGCTCGATCATCTTGAGTAAATCGCTTTTAAGCCGCAGGAGAATCGGCTGGGTTTCGGGGTCGCCCATGCGGCAGTTGAATTCCAGCACCTTGGGATTGCCTTGGCCGTCTATCATCAATCCCGCATAGAGGAAACCGGTATAAGGAATGCCATCCTCCGCCATGCCTTTAATCACCGGCTGGATGATTTCGCGCATCACCCGATTGTGCAACGCGGGTGTCACCACCGGCGCGGGCGAATACGCGCCCATGCCGCCGGTGTTCGGTCCTTGGTCGCCATCAAGCAGCCGCTTGTGATCCTGGCTGGTGGCAAGCGGAAGAATATGCTCGCCGTCGCACATGACGATGAAGCTCGCCTCTTCGCCTTCCAGATAATCCTCGATCACCACCCGCGCGCCGGCGACGCCCATTTTGTTCGCGACCAGCATCATGTCCACCGCGGCGTGCGCGTCTGCCAGGTTCATCGCTACCACCACGCCCTTGCCCGCGGCGAGGCCATCGGCTTTGATCACGATGGG
This sequence comes from Burkholderiales bacterium, assembly GCA_035543335.1. NCBI lineage: Bacteria > Pseudomonadati > Pseudomonadota > Betaproteobacteria > Burkholderiales > Burkholderiales bacterium. The sequence continues at coordinate 15,418 of DASZZH010000027.1, read as the reverse complement.
CGCGCCGCGGCTGTCAAGGTAAGCATGCGCCTTGGCGGAATCGGCGAATGTGGAATAGGCGGCGGTGGGAAGGCCGTGGCGCCGCATGAAGCTTTTGGCGAAATCCTTGGAGCTTTCGAGCTGCGCGGCTTTTCGCGCGGGGCCGAAGATTCTGAGATTGGCTTCTTTGAACGCATCCACCACGCCTTTGGAAAGCGGCGCTTCGGGACCGACCACGGTAAGGTAAATCTGCTCTTTTTTGGCGAACGCGACGAGGTCGGAAATCGCTTCTATCGCCACGTTTTGCAAATCGGGCTCAAGCGCGGTTCCGCCATTGCCAGGAGCGACGAAGACTTTTTGAATTTTTAGCGATTGCGCGACCTTCCAGGCCAGCGCATGCTCCCTGCCGCCGCCTCCGATGACAAGAAGTTTCATAAAGGAAGGTTCGGGGTTGAGCGTTCTGGGTTGAGAGTTGGAAATGCGCTTGTCACACGCTGGTTCACACTCAACTCTAAACTCTCAACACTCAACACGGTTAATGCCTGAAATGCCGCACGCCGGTGAACACCATCGCAATGCCATGTTCATCGGCTGCGGCAATCACTTCGTCATCGCGCATGCTGCCGCCGGGTTGAATCACCGCTCTTGCGCCGGCCTGCACCACCACATCCACGCCGTCGCGGAACGGAAAGAACGCATCAGAGGCCGCCACTGAGCCCTGCAAATTCAAACCGGCGTTCTGCGCCTTGATGGAAGCGATGCGCGCGCTGTCCACCCGGCTCATCTGCCCCGCCCCCACCCCTAGGGTCTGTCCATTGCCGGCGAAAACGATAGCGTTGGATTTGACGAACTTGGCGACGCGCCAGGCAAACAGCAAATCATCGAGCTGCTGCGAAGTGGGCTGCTTTTTGGTCACTACCTTGAGTTGCGAAGCCGCGACGTTGAGATTGTCCGGCATTTGCACCAGCATCCCCCCGCCCACGCGCTTCACATCGAGGCTGTTGGCGCCTTCGGCGATGGGTACGATGAGCACGCGGATATTGGCTTTTTGCACCAGGATACGCTTCGCGTCTTCTGAAAAGCCCGGCGCAATCAGCACTTCGACGAATTGCTGAATCACCGCCGCGGCGGCGGCGCCGTCCACCGGGCGGTTGAAAGCGATGATGCCGCCGAACGCTGAAGTGGGATCGGTGGCGAAGGCCAGTTTATACGCCTGCAGCGCGTTTTTGCCGACGGCGACACCGCAAGGATTGGCGTGCTTGATGATCACGCACGCCTGCTTGTCGAAGGTTTTCACGCACTCCCAGGCGGCGTCGGAATCGGCGATGTTATTGTAGGAAAGCTCCTTGCCCTGAATCTGCTGGTATACGCTCAAGCTGCCCGGAACGGAAGCTAGGTCGCGGTAAAATGCCGCATTTTGGTGCGGATTTTCGCCATAGCGCAAATCCTGCACCTTGTTGAAGCTGAAATTAATCTGACTTGGGAAGGTAACGTGCTCACCTTTCAGATTGGTTGCAGTCAGATAATTGCTGATAGCGCCATCGTAAGCCGCCGTATGCGAGAACGCCTTTTGCGCGAGACGGAAGCGTGTCTCCAGGCCGATGGCGCCGTTGGCCGATTGCATTTCCGCCAGCAATTTCGGGTAATCAGCGGGGTCGGTCACCACCGCCACATGCTGGTGATTCTTGGCCGCCGCGCGCAGCAGGGTGGGGCCGCCGATGTCGATGTTTTCTATCGCTTCTTCCAGCGTGCAGCCCGCCTTGGCGATGGTCTCGCGGAACGGATAGAGATTCACCACCACCATGTCTATGGTCGGGATGTTGGCTTTGCTCATCGCCTGCATGTGCCCGGGCACATCGCGCCGCGCGAGTATGCCCGCGTGCACTTTGGGATGCAGGGTCTTAACCCGGCCGTCGAGCATTTCGGGAAAGCCCGTGTAATCGCCCACCTCGGTGACTTTCACGCCGGATTGGGAAAGCAGCTTGGCGGTGCCGCCGGTGGAAAGAAGGATGACCCCGAATCGGCTCAAGCCCTTGGCAAATTCGACAATGCCGGTTTTGTCGGAAACGCTGATTAGCGCCTGTTTGATTATGCTCATGGTAAATTCAGGATTCAGGATTCGTGAGCAAGGATTCCGGCCCGGAGAACTTGCTGCCCCTGCATCCCGATTCCTTGCTCCTGAATCCTGGCTTCACCCCTTGATCCGGTGCTCCTGCATTTTTTTGCGCAGGGTGTTGCGGTTCAAGCCCAGCATCTGCGCCGCATGCGTTTGATTTCCCTTGGCGCGGTGCAGCACCGATTCGAGCAGCGGCTTTTCCACGCAGCGAAGCACCATGTCGTAAATGGCACAGGGCCTTTCGCCGTCCAAATCCTTGAAATAACTCTCGATGGCCTTGCGCACGCAGCGCGTAAGCTCGTTCTCATTTATCATGCCGCCAATTCCTCTGATTCTTCGTAGACCAGGCGCCGGCTGCGGTTTTGCAATTCGTCGAAGAAACAATTTACTGCCGCGAGCTGCGCTGCGCTCGTTTCCAATTGGTTCATCGCGTGGCGAAACTGCGCCGAGCAGGCCAAACCCCTGGTGTACCAAGAAATATGCTTGCGGGCGATGCGCACGCCGGTGTGTTCGCCGTAAAACTCATAAAGCTCGTTCAAATGCGCAACCAGCACGCGGCGGATTTCCGCAACTTCGGGCGAAGCCAAATGCGTGCCAGTTTTAAGGTAATGACCGATTTCGCGGAAAATCCACGGCCGCCCCTGCGCCGCGCGGCCGATCATCACCGCGTCGGCCTTGGTGTAATCAAGCACTTCCTTGACTTTTTCCGGGGTCGCGATGTCGCCGTTGGCGATCACGGGGATTTTCAAGTGAGCCTTCACTGCGGCGATGGTGTCGTACTCGGCAGTGCCGGAAAATCCGCAGGCGCGCGTTCTGCCATGAATCGTCAATGCCTGAATGCCGACGTTCTCGGCAATGCCCGCCACACGCAATGCATTCTTGTTCTGCCGGTCCCAGCCGGTGCGGATTTTAAGCGTGACTGGCACGTTTACTGCTTTTACCACCGCATCAAGAATTCTCCACACCAGCGGCTCGTTCTGCAAAAGCGCCGAGCCCGCCATGACGTTGCAGACCTTTTTGGCGGGACAACCCATGTTGATGTCGATGATCTGCGCCCCTTGATCGACGTTGTATTTCGCGGCTTCGGCAAGCATACGGGGGTCGGCGCCGGCTATTTGCACCACAATCGGCTCCACTTCGCCTTCATGGTTGGCGCGGCGCCTGGTTTTCTCCGAACCCCACAGCAGGGAATTGCTGGAAACCATTTCGGACACCGCCATGCCCGCGCCCATGCGCTTGCACAACTGCCGGAACGGGCGGTCGGTGACGCCGGCCATGGGCGCGACAATCAAATTGTTCTTCAACTGGTGGGAACCGATTCGCATGATGTTATATTTTGAGGCAGGATTGTCATTGTAAGCGCAATCACGGTTCCAAGAAAAGCGGATTATAAATTTCTTGAAAAACTCGTATTAAAACGCGAGCAACTCAGGAAAAAATCGACTTTGACAAAATCAGAAACTGTGCAAGGCAAAAAAATTTAATCAGCCGCGCGCGCCGAAAATCATTCTGCGCATCAAAAAACGTTTTGCTGCTGGCAAAACATCCAGCGCAGTCAACGCCATACCGCGCGCCGCGCGCAAAGGCGCAAGATCATTGCTGAAAATCCGCAACAACATGTCGGTAAAGAAAATTCCGCCGCCGCGATCCAGCTTTCTGCGCTTGCGGTAAGCGTTGAGCATCTCCGCTGTGCCGAGTTGCTGTGTTGCAGTACACAGTATCACTTCGCTCAACTCCCAGGCATCGCGCAATCCCAGGTTAAAGCCTTGACCTGCCACAGGATGGAGAGTTTGCGCCGCGTTGCCGAGGATTACTACGCGCTGTGCCGTCGGATCAGCGGCATACTTGAGCTTGAGCGGAAAACTTGCGCGTTTTGCAGCCGCAACAAATTTCCCAAGCCGATCGCCAAAATGTTCATGCAGGCGCTGTAAAAACGCTGTGTCATCAAGCTTGAGCAGCTCTCCCGCATCTCCGGGAGTGGCAGTCCAGACCAAAGCGAACTGCTCGCCAAACGGCAACAACGCGACCGGCCCTTGCGGCGTGAAGCGTTCAAACGCCATGTTGCGATGGGGCAATTCGGTTTTGACCTGGGTCACCACGGCGCACTGGTGGTAATCTTTTTCCCGCAGCTCGATGCCATTGACTCCCTCCATGCCGCGCCCGCCGTCGGCCAGCACCAGCAGTTCCGCGCTGATTTTGCGTGTACTGCCGCGATGGGTGAATTCGGCGCTCACCGCATTTTCATCCGCCTTGATGCGCACGACATTTGCGCCGGTAAGGTACTCAGGCCCATGCAGCGCCTGTTGCAACGCCGATTGCAACTCCGCATAGGGAACCACATAACCCAAGGCCGAAACATCGGCTTCCTGGGCGGTGAGTCGGCTTGAGCCGAAGCCGCCGCGCTGGGATATGTGGATGTTCAAGATAGGCGTGGGAGTTTTGACCGCGCTCCAGACTTTTAGCCGCTCGAGAATCAGGCGGCTGCCGTGGGAGAGCGCCAGCGGCCGCGAGTCATTTGCAGTGGTTTCGCGTGCTTCGAGCAGCAGAACACTGTGGCTGCTGGCGCGCAAGGCCAGCGCCAAAGCGGCGCCGACCGGGCCGCCGCCTACGATTACGATAGCGGCGGATTCAGGCGGCATGGTCACGCATTAATTGTTCAATGTCTTTGACTTTCTTGGGCGCGGCATGCGTCAGCACCTCCCGCCCTTTGGCGGTGACCAGCACATCGTCTTCGATGCGCACTCCGGTATTCCAGAATTTTTCCGGGACATTCTTCGCCGGCCGCACATAACAGCCGGGTTCCACCGTCAAAACCATGCCGGGCTTGAGTTTGCACCATTTGCCATCGCGTTTATACTCGCCGGCATCATGCACATCCAGCCCCAGCCAATGCCCGGTGCGGTGCATGTAAAAACGCAGGTAATCGCCCGACTCAATCACGCTGTCCCGGCTCCCCTTGCATAAGCCCAAATCAATCATGCCTTGCGCCAGCACCTTCAGCGCCGCCTGGTGCGGCGCGATCCAGCTCTTGCCGGGTTTCACAGCCTCAATCGCGGCGTCCTGCGCCGCCAGAACCATTTCATAAACCGCTTTTTGCGGGCCCTTGAATTTGCCGTTCACCGGAAAGGTGCGGGTGATGTCAGAGGCGTAGCCGTCGAGTTCGCAGCCGGCATCGATCAGCAGCAAATCGCCGTCGCGCAGGGTGGCGCGGTTCTCCACGTAATGCAGCACGCAGGCGTTCGCGCCGCTGGCGACGATGGGCGTATACGCCGGGGCCTGCGCGCCGTGGCGGCGAAATTCGTGAATCAGCTCCGCCTCGATTTCGTATTCCATCTTGCCCGGGCGGACGGCGCGCATGGCGCGGCTGTGTGCGCTCGTGGCAATCTGTGCCGCTTTGCGCATCACGGCAAGCTCCTGCGCTCCTTTAATCAGGCGCATTTCATCCAGAATCAGGCGCACGTCCTTGATTTGCGCCGGCGCGGTAACGCCCGCCCGCGTTTGCGCACGCACCTGGTTGAGCCAGCCGAGCATGCGCGCATCCCATGCTTCGTCCGTGCCCATCGCGTAATACAGCACCGGCTGATTGGCGAGAAGCTGCGGTATCATTTCATCCAGCTTGTTGAGCGAGCAGCCTTCATCGAACCGGAAACGTTTGCGCGCGGCTTGCGGGCCGTAACGGCGGCCGTCCCAGATTTCGCGCTCCGGATCCTTGTCGCGGCAAAATAAAATGGATTTCGGTTTCTTGCCGGCCACCAGCACCAGTGCGGCGCCAGGCTCGGTGAAACCACTTAAATAATAAAAGTAGCTGTCGAAGCGGTAGGGATAATGCGAGTCGCGGTTGCGCACGCGCTCGGTCGCGGTGGGAACGAGCGCCACTCCCGCCTGCATCTTTTTAATGAGTCTGGCGCGCCGCTGCGCGAAAATCGAGTAATCGTCCATGGTGAAGATTATAAACCCTAGCCTTGCTTACCGCCCGCAGGCCGGTTCGTCAGCAATTCATCCAGCTCGTGCAGACGCTCGGGCGTGCCGGCATCCCGCCACAAACCGCGGTAATGCTCGCCGCCGACTTTGCCGGCCGCTATTTGGTCGAGCAACAGCGGCGCGAGTTTCATTTTGCCACCCTGCGGCACGCCGGCAAACAGCGCGGGATGATACAAGCCGATGCCGCTGAAAGTAAGCTTTTGCGTTTCGCTTAGGGTCACCCGATTTTGTTCCAGCGCGAAATCGCCTTCGGGATGATGCCCGGGGTTATCCACCAGCACCAGATAAGCGCGGTCAGAATCGGATTTTCCCCTCATCCGGTCGAGCCGCGGCAGAAGCTGCTTGAAATCGAGGTCGCAGTAAATATCGCCATTCACCACCAGAAACGGCTGCGCTCCCAGCAAAGGCAAGGCCTGCGCTATGCCCCCCGCGGTTTCCAGCGCCTGCCGCTCCGGTGAATAAACAATGCGCACGCCGTAATATGCGCCATCGCCCAACTCGGATTCAATTTGCTTGCCGAAATGCGAATGATTGATGACGATTTCATGGAACCCCGCCGCCGCGAGATTTTCCAGAATCCAGGCGATGAGCGGCTTGCCGCCGGCAGGCAGCAACGGCTTGGGCGTAGCGTCGGAAAGCGGGCGCATGCGTTCGCCGCGACCCGCGGCAAGTATCATCGCCTTCATAATTTTTTGAACCGCAGAGGCACGGAGACGCTGAGTAAAAACAAATAATCTTCTAAAAAACTCTGCGTCTCTGCGGTTAGATTAAAAAGTGTAACCCGCCTTGGCTTCAGGACGGCCCTCGATTTCGTCGAGCAGCTTCAGCAGAAGCGCCAGCTCGGAATAGCGCTCGCAGGCTTTGCGCAAATACTGCATCACTAACGGCAGGTCTTTAAGGTAGCCTTCCTTGCCATCGCGATGATAAAGCCGCGCAAAAATGCCCAGCACCTTCAAATGCCGCTGCACCCCCATCCATTCAAAGTCGCGGTAAAACCCCGCGAAGTCGCTGGCGACCGGCAGCTTCGCTTTTTTCGCGCGTTCCCAGTAACGGACCACCCAATCGATGATGCGCTCTTCATCCCAGCGGATATAGGCATCTTTGAACAGCGACACCACATCATAGGTAATGGGGCCGTAAACTGCGTCCTGAAAATCGAGAATTCCCGGGTTGGGCTCGCTTAACATGAGATTGCGCGAATGGTAGTCGCGGTGTACGTAAACCCTGGGCTGGGCCAGATTATTGGCAAGCACGCGCTCAAATATTTTTTCCAGTGTTCCCGCCTGTTCCGGCTTCAAGCTCACACCCAAATGCCTGGCCACATACCAGTCCGGAAAGAGCCGCATCTCGCGCATGAGCAAAGTCTGGTCGTAATCCGGGAGCAGGCCTGGACGGCTCGCCAGCTGAATCCTCACCAGCGCTTCGATTGCGTCGAGATAAAGCGCGTGGACGTTGTCTTCGTTGAGCGCCTGAAGATAAGTGGTATCGCCCAGGTCGTCGAGCAGCAGGAAGCCCCGTTCGAGATCGCGTTGCAGCACCCGCGGCACGTGCACACCCGCCGCCAGAAACAATTCCGCCGCCTGGATAAAGGGCCGGCACTCTTCGTGGCGGGGCGGCGCGTCCATCGCAATCAGCGTGAGTCCGGCAAATTTCACGCGGAAATAGCGGCGGAAGCTCGCGTCTTCCGAAGCCGGCTCCAGCGTGAAAGCTTCTCCCGGAAATTGCGCGGCGATCCAGTTTTTGAGCGAAAGAATACGTTCCAAATGCGCCCTTGGATTGCCATAATGATGATTTTGTGCGATTTTAGCACCTAAACTGCGGTGCCGACGCACCCAACCAAAACCTCGATACACGATGCGCAAATTCCAGCCTATCGCCTTTTCACTGCTTTGCTTCTTTTCCCATGGTGCGCTTGCAGATGAAGACGCGCTCAAGCTGAAACTCGAGCGCGCTGTTAATCCCGCGCCCAAGCAACAGGAAGCGACACCGCTTTTCATCGAGGCCGAGACCATCGAGGGCCGGGATGAAGAGGAAATCACCGCGCAAGGCGCAGTGGTGATGCGCAGGCTGGGACAGACCGTGTTCGCCGACCGGCTCACCTACCGGCTACAGGAGGACGAAATCGAGGTCGAGGGTAATGTGCGGCTGGAACAGCACGGCGACTTGGTGCAAGGCCCGAAAGGGAAGATCAACCTCGAGCGTGAAACCGGTTTCTTCGACACCCCGGATTTTTTTCTGCAGGAAAAGCACGGCCGCGGCAATGCCGACAAATTGTTTCTGGAAGGGCCGCAGCAATATCGGCTCGAGCAAGCGTATTACACCACCTGCCCAGTAGGCAACGACGACTGGTACATCAAGGCGGGTAACCTGAAAATCGATCAAACAGAAAATATCGGCACGGCCAAGGACGCGAGCATCGTTTTCAAAGGCGTGCCGATTCTTTACACGCCGTGGATTAATTTTCCAGTGGGCGACAATCGCAAATCGGGCTTTCTCACGCCGAGTTTCGGCAGCACCGGCAACAGCGGCTTCGAATTCACGCTGCCCTATTACTGGAACATCGCGCCTAATTACGACGCCACCTTTTCCGCGCGCGGCCTGTCCAAGCGCGGCGCACAGTTGAGTTCCGAGTTTCGCTATCTCAATCCGGCTTATTTCGGCGAAGCGCGGGTGGAACTGCTCCCGGACGATCAGCTTAAACAAGACGACAGGTATGCCCTGCTGTTTAAGCATTCCTTCAGCGGGAACGGCTACAACGGCTCGCTCAATTTCCAAAGAGTTTCCGACGATTCCTATTTCCGGGATTTGTCGACTCGCATTGCCTTTACCTCGCAAGTGAACTTGCCGCGCGAAGCGCTGCTGACTTATGCGCCGCAACCCTGGTGGAACGCCACCATCCGGGCGCAAAGTTTCCAGACGCTGCAGGATCCGCTGGCGCCGCAGATTCCTCCTTACCGCCGCCTGCCGCAGCTCACCTTGAACGGCGCCAAGCAAAATATCGCGGGACTGGATTTGTCGATGGGCAACGAATTCGTGAACTTCGATCACCCGTCCCTGGTCACCGGCACGCGCTTTACCGCTTATCCGAGCATCAGCCTGCCGCTGCAAACCTCGTTCGCCTATTTCACGCCCAAAATCGGCGGCCATTATACTCACTATTCGCTCAACCAAAACACCACCACGCTACCCGACACTAATCGTCTGCTGCCCATCAGCAGCGTGGAGACCGGCTTGATTTTCGAGCGCGGCGCCTCTTTTTTTGGCCAGAGCTTCACGCAAACCGTAGAACCCAAGCTCTATTACCTCAACATTCCGTTCCGCGACCAGAGCCAGATTCCCAACTTCGACACCGCTTTCGCCGACATCAATTTCGCACAGATTTTCACCGAAAACCAGTTCAGCGGCGGCGACCGCATTAATAACGCCAACCAGTTGACTGTGGGAATTACTTCGCGTCTTCTATCCGACAACGGCGATGAACGGTTGCGCTTCAACATTGGCCAGCGCCTGCTTTTCGTCAAGCAGCAAGTCACCCTAAACAGCACCGGCACCACCACGCCGGCCAATGATCCGAGCTCTAATATTCTGGCCACCATCAGCAGCCGCTTAAGTTCGAAGTGGCTTGCCGAAGCCGGTCTGCAATACCGTCCGTCTTCCAGCACCGGGCAAAAATTCGGTTTTGGCGTGCGCTACCAGCCGGAAACCGGCAAAGTGCTGAACCTCGGCTACCGCTTTGTCCGCGATTCCTTGGAGCAAGTGGACATAAGCTCGCAATGGCCGCTGGGCGGGGGCTGGTACGGCCTTGGACGTTACAATTATTCACTGCGCGACCGCCAGACTTTGGAAGCCCTGCTCGGTTTCGAATATAATAGCTGCTGCTGGACGCTGCGCCTGGTGGGTCACCGCTTCGCGACCGCGACGCAAGCCGCAACAACCGGCGTGTTTATCCAGCTTGAATTGAACGGCCTGTCAAAAATCGGCTCCAACCCCCTCGAGGTGCTGAGGCAGAACATTTCCGGTTATACCAAAACCAATCAGCCGTTCAACACCAGTGAACCGTATCAACTTCGTTAGCACGATGAGTCTGCTCAAAACTCTTTTGCTTCATGTGCGCTTTTTTGCGCTGGCCGCCACGTTTGCGGTTGCGCCGCTCGGCGCGGCGCAGACCGACCCGAAATCGCAAAAAGCGGTGCCGCTCGACCGCATCGTCGCGGTCGTAAACGACGATGTGATTACCCAATACGATCTCAACGACAACATCAAGCTGGTGGTGAACCAGCTTAACAAGCAGGGCACACCGCTGCCGCCGCAGGATGTACTGGAAAAACAAATTCTCGAGCGCCTCGTAAATGACCGCGTGCAACTGCAATTCGCCAAGGAAACCGGCGTGCGCGTGGACGACACGCAGTTGGAGAAAACCCTGGAGCGCATCGCCGAGGGCAACGGCATGACCCTGCAGCTCATGCGCGAAAAACTGGAAAAGGAAGGCATCAACTTCAACCGCTTCCGCGAGGAAATTCGCTCTGAAATCATCATGACCCGCCTCAAAGAACGCGAAGTGGACAGCAAAATCATCGTCACTGAGAGCGAAATCGACAATTTCCTGAGGACACAGGAAGCGCTTTCCGACCGCAACGACGAATACGAGCTCGCGCACATCCTGGTGCTAATGCCGGAACAGGCCAGCCCGGAACAAATCCAAGCCAAGCGCGCGCGCGCCGAACAGGCGCTTTTGCAGCTTAAGAACGGCGCGGATTTCGCGCAGATTGCGGCGGGTTACTCCGATGCGCCCGATGCGCTTCAAGGCGGCGTGCTCGGCTGGCGTTCCACCGGGCGGCTGCCCGGCATTTTCGTGGAAGCGCTGCGCGCGATGCAGGCCGGTGAGGTCAGCCCGATCCTGCGCAGCGCCAACGGCTTTCACCTCATTAAGCTCATCAACAAGCGCGGCAGCGACGCCGCAAAAACCATTGAGCAAACCCACGCGCGTCAGATACTGATCAAAACCAGCGAGCTGGTGTCGGAACTGGAAGCGCGCAACCGCCTGGCCAACCTCAAGGAGCGTCTGGAAAACGGCGCGGACTTTGGGGAATTGGCGCGGTTGCATTCCGAAGACGGCAGCGCACCCAAGGGCGGCGACCTCGGCTGGGTGTCTCCCGGCGACACGGTACCGGAATTCGAACGGGCAATGCATGCGTTGAAGCCCGGCCAAATCGGCGAGCCGGTGCGCTCGCCATTCGGCTGGCATCTGATTCAGGTGCTGGAGCGGCGCAACCAGGACATCAGCAAGGATCAGCAGCGCCTGCTTGCGCGCCAGACCTTGCGCGCCCGCAAGGCGGACGAAGCCCACGAAGAATGGCTGCGCCAGTTGCGCGACCGCGCTTACGTGGAATATCGGTTGGAAGATAAATAAACTCACCGCAGAGGCGCAGAGAAAACTCGCATTAAACTCTGCGTTCGTCTCTGCGGTTTAACCCATGTCTCGCGCCACATCGTTGCCCACCATTGCCGTGACCGCAGGCGAGCCGGCGGGCATCGGCCCCGATTTGTGCACGCTTGTAGCGGGCCACAAGTTGCCGGCCCGCATCGTCATCGTCACGGATAAAACCCTTCTCGTCCAGCGCGCCGGACTGCTCAAGAAAAAAATCAAACTGGTGGATTTCAGCGGGCAAGGGGAAGCGGCCGCACCCGGAAACCTGTATGTGCTGCACGAGCCGCTCAAGGAGCCCGCGCCCCCGGGGAAACTTAATCCGGCCAACAGCGCTTACGTACTTCGCACGCTGGACCGGGCGATACGGGGCTGCCTCAGCGGACAATTCGACGCCATGGTGACCGCGCCGTTGCAAAAGAGCGTGATTAACGATGCCGGCATCGTCTTTACCGGGCATACCGAATATCTCGCGGAAAAAACCGGCACACCCGAAGGGGTGATGATGCTCTGCGGCGGCGGCTTGCGGGTGGCGCTCGCCACCACCCACCTGGCTTTGAAAGACGTGCCGGCGGCGCTGACCCAAGAAGGACTGGAGCGCGTGTTGCGCATCCTGCACCGGGACCTGGTGCGGCGTTTCGGCATCGCCGCGCCGCGCATACTGGTGGCGGGCTTGAACCCGCATGCCGGTGAATCCGGTTATCTGGGAACCGAGGAGGCGCGCATCATCAGCCCGGTGGTGAAAAAACTCTGCCACGAGGGTTTTGAGGTGCAGGGACCGCTGCCCGCGGACACCCTGTTTACGCCCGAGCGGTTAAACCGCTGCGACGCGGTGCTGGCGATGTATCACGACCAGGGCCTGCCGGTGTTGAAATATGCAAGCTTCGGCGCCGGGGTCAACGTCACGCTCGGCTTGCCCATCATCCGCACTTCAGTCGACCACGGCACCGCCCTCGATCTGGCGGGGACCGGAAAAATCGACTGCGGCAGCCTCATCGCCGCCATCAAGCTGGCGTTGCAGCTGGTGAAGAACGGACAAAAACGCCAGAACAGGAAAAGCGCCGGCTGAATACGACACGAGAAAACTCCCTGCGACCGGTTTAATGCAACACTTCCCCAGAAAACGTTTTGGCCAGCACTTCCTGATTGACGAGCAAATCGTATCCGCCATCGTTGCTGCGATTTCTCCACAAGGCGCAGATTCTATCGTAGAAATTGGCCCAGGGCTGGGGGCGCTTACGCGCCCGCTGCTGGCGCGTCTTAACCATCTCCACGTCATCGAAATCGACCGCGACATCGTGGCGCGCCTAACCCAAGAATTTTCCGCGGAACGGCTCACGATACACAACAGCGATGCCTTGCGCTTCGATTTTGCCCGCTTGGGCGAAAATCTGCGCGTGGTCGGCAATCTTCCCTACAATATTTCCTCGCCGCTCATGTTTCATCTTACCCGCTTCGCACAGCGCATAAGCGATTTGCATCTCATGCTGCAAAAGGAAGTGGTGGAGCGCATGGCCGCCGCGCCGTCGACTGCGGCCTATGGCCGGTTATCGGTGATGCTACAATACCGCTACAATATGGAGCAGTTGCTGGTCGTGCCAAGCAACGCCTTCCGCCCGGCGCCCAAAGTCGAGTCCGCCGTGATCCGTCTCATCCCTCGCGCAGCGCATGAACTGCAGGCAAAAGATGAAGAACTTTTCGCCAAAATCGTGACCCGCGCATTTACCCAGCGCAGGAAAACCTTGCGCAACGCCCTTATGTTCCATCTTGCCGCCCAGGACTTCGAAAGGCTTGACCTCGATCCCGGTTTGCGCGCCGAAAACCTGTCCAGCGACGATTTTGTGCGCATCAGCAATTACCTTAGTAAACAAGATTAAGAACCTCTAACATTCAGCCACAGGCTTCCACAACCGCATGAATTGGTTTTTCTCTAAAAGAAGCTTGCTTGGATTTGGCCTGGCGCTGCTGTTGATTGCCGTCAACATCTTCGTTTCCCACCTCGCTTATCAGAACACCGACCGGCTTATCACCGCACACCAAGAAGCAGCGCAATTGCTGAATAGCCTCAGGGTTTCGGGCGAAGTATTGCAGCTGCTCACCGACGCCGAAACCGGACAGCGCGGCTACCTTATCACCGGCGATGAACGCTATCTCGAGCCTTATAACGCGGCCCTCCTCGGCATCGGCGACAAGCTCAAGCAACTGCGTTCGACCATCCCGATGCCGAAATCCAAGGATCTCGCCAAGCTTGAATCTCTGGTAAGCGCTGAAATCGCCATACTCAACGAAACCGTCGTGGTACGCGGAAAAATCGGTTTCGAAGCCGCGCAAAAAGTGGTGCTCACCCACAGAGGCAAAACTGCGATGGACAACATTCGCCGCCTTATCGGCGGAATCGAGCAGGAGGAGCGCCTGCTGATGGAGCAACGCAACGCAGCCACCCAAACCATCTCGCGCCAACTCTTTTTCACCTATGCCATAGCGGCGCTGCTCAACCTGGTGCTGTTAGCAGTGTTTTTCTACATTGGTTACAGCGATCTGCGGGAAAGCGCGCAGGACAAGCGGGCTCTGCGGGACCTCAACGAAATGCTGCAAGGGGGAATGCGCGAGCTTACGCGGCGCAACCGCGAAAGCACTTTGCTGAGCGAAATGAGCGAAGTTTTGCAGTCCTGCCTCGAGCCAGTGGAGGCGTATCACGCCATCGCGCAGTTTGGAAGACAATTCTTTCCCGGCGAGGCGGGCGTGTTTTTCGTCATGCACGATTCGCACAATTACCTTGAAAACGTGGCGGCTTGGGGCGAGCCCGAAATCGGCGGCCCGCTGTTCGCGCCGGAAGAATGCTGGGCACTTCGCCGCGGGCAGTTGCACCGGGTGGACGATGCGCGCACCGGATTGCAGTGCGAGCACGTGAAGGCGGCGGGCGCTCCCCGGCTGCATTACATGTGCGTGCCTATGGTCGTGCATTCCGAAACCCTTGGTCTTTTGCATCTGCAATTCGGCACCGAAGCGAGCCCTGAGGAGGCGGCGCAGCGGGAAACCGCGGCGGAGCTGCTGGCAGCGACGTTTGCCGACCAGATCGCGCTCGCCATCGCCAATCTGCGGCTGCGCGATTCACTGCGCCAGCAATCCATTCACGATCCACTCACCGGGCTGCACAACCGGCGCTACCTGGAAGAATCGCTCACCCGCGAACTCGCCCGCGCCGAGCGCAAGAAAACCCCGCTGGCGGTCATCATCCTCGACGTGGATCACTTCAAGCGCTTCAACGACACCTTCGGTCATGAAGCGGGCGATGCAGTGCTGCGCAGCCTGGCACAACTGATCGGGCGGCAAATCCGCGGCAGCGACGTGGCCTGCCGTTTTGGCGGGGAGGAATTTGTTCTGGTTTTGCCGGAAGCGAATTTAAACATCGCGCGCCAGCGCGCCGAACTTCTGCGCGAAGCGGCACAGGCCATGCAGGTCGCCTCGGGCGGACAAACGCTGGGCGTGGTCAGCATCTCGCTGGGGCTGGCGGTGTTCCCGCAGCACGGCCGCAAAGGCGAAGAATTGATTCAGGCGGCCGATGCCGCGCTCTACCGCGCCAAGCAGACGGGGCGCAACCGGGTGATGCTTGCCGAAGAGCCGCCGCAGCAGGCGTAGACCTTGGCAGGGTGTTGAAAAACTCTCCGGGAGCCGCGTTCGACACGAAAAATGCCCAGATGCAAGGCGCGCGACGAAGGTCGTAGCCAGGACTACGATGCCGAGGAGCGCAACGCAGCAGATGGACATTTTTCGTGCAAACCCGGATGGGGCGTGGCTTTCCGGGCGGTCTGCTTTGTCGCTCGCCTTGCGAATATGCAACGGCTATTCGACGCGGCTCGCTTCGCGCATCCCATCCCGGAAAGCCGACGCCGCAGCCCCGTGGAGTTCTTCAACAC